>NZ_CP199593.1:0-25149 GCF_052606465.1 Bifidobacterium sp. ESL0825 | reverse complement strand
ACCATTTTGTCACATTGAAGCATTTGTAACATAAACATATTGTAACATCTGATTAAGTGTAGCCATAATGAGGATATCGTTTGTGTGTCATTGAGCAAGTTGTTACACTGGGTGATAGCACGATGCCGACATATGGCAAAGCCGTGCGGTGTGAAATGGTGGAATGGAAAGCTGAGGAGACACTGATGACTGCGACTATGCAAGAGCCGGTTCTGGTGAGTACGGATGCACGCAACCGGATCTCTCTTGGGAAGCACGGGAAGGGCCTGTACCGGGTGATGGAGACCAGCTACGGATACACCGTGGAGAGGGTGGAGGTAGTGAGCGAACGAGATAAACAGCTGGCGAACAACAAAGAGTTCTGGGGAAAAGCCACTGAGGATTGGGATGCCGAGGCCGAGCCTATGCGGCTCAAACATTAAGCAAATTGCATTACTTATTAACAGCCTGTATATCCTTCAGAACAAGCAAGGACTGAAATCATAGGACGGGGGCAGCAAAGCACAAAAGCAGGATCAAATTCCGACAATCGCCAGCAATGGATGGAATTTACCGACCCGAGCTTGATCATAAGGCCGGGGTCGCTTCGTAAACGACCATTAAACATCCGATAGGACGGCACGAAGGCACACTCGGGGCCGGCTACCGGAAGGAACGCAAGAAGCCGGTCACCGTCTACCTGCCCATCAACTTCTACAAGAAGCTCAGGCTGTACTGCTTCGATCACGAGACCTCGATGTCCACGCTTCTGGGCGACATGTGCAGGGAGCGCATGGACAAGGAGGAGGGCCCCAGGCCGGGCGTTGAACCCCATGTCCAGGGTTCTTCCTCATGTGTGGATGGATGGGCCTCCTTGCAGAGGATGCCACCCGTCCTTCCGGTTTTCCCCGGATCTCAAACGTCAGGCACTACATATGGTGGTAGAGCCGTGATATAGTAGAAACCAGCCAAAAAGAAGACCACTAGGCTGCAAAAATCCTCAACGGAGGGGTGGCAGAGTGGTCAAATGCAGGCGCCTGAAAAACGCCAGATCAATTTTTGGTGAATGATCCGCGGGTTCGAATCCCGTCCCCTCCGCCCTCTTCTTAAGACCCCGGCAGGATAAACCGGGTCTTGCATATGTGATGGGTATATCTGTGGCGGTCTGCCTAAACGTGTGCGCTTTGGCGCATATAACCCCATGATCCCTAAAATGACGCCCCACATCTTGCGACGTGGGGGCGAAGAACTTATTGCTCTTATATACTATCATGGCCTTATGCCGAATGCAACTCACTCGATTATGGATCTGGCGATATCAGAGAAGCGCTTGGAACCCTATGAGAAAGAGGCCCGAAACACCCGGGAGTGGAAGCCGCTGACTTATACCGTTGGAATACCTTATTCTCCGGAGTGGCGGTCACGCAGATCTCCTTTGTCGAGATGAGTGTGCGCAATGCAATGGACAAGGAGCTGATGCTTTGGGCTCGTGCTAACGGATTCAAGGACTGGCTTGGGGAAACGCCGCCGCCCAAATGGTTCAGAGGTAGTAAGCCCGCTCCTCTGAAAAGGGTGCCGCCTCTTATTCGGAAACTAATGGGCGCATACCAAATACAGAAGATGTGCTCATGCCGCCAGGCATACAAGATATGGAAAAGGAATCCTAATCACGAAAAGCATGGCCAATATCCGAACAGGCATGATGCATTCGCGCAATTGACGTTCGGAGGTTGGCAACGGTTACTCTGACCTACGGATTTCAAAAGCAAAGACCCAACAGTCCTCAAGAAGGCGGCGGCTGCACGACAGCTCTGGAAAGAGGCTTTGTATAAGGCCTTTCCGGGGATGACCGATAACAAGGTCAATGATCGACAACGGGTGAAACTCCTGCTTGATATCGATAGAATTCGTCGCCTGCGCAACAGGGTCTCCCATGGCGAGAACGTACTAACTATTCAAACGGACCAGTACCTGGATAAGATGCTTGCGGTCCTGTCGGACATCAACCCCCACATTAGCGATTGGGTCATGGGCCAAACCGGCCGCACTTATCGGACGGTGGCCAAACTCAAATATTACCCGGAGCTGCTGCAGTCCTACCAGCAAAACGATCCACTCCTCTAGTAAGGAAATCGTGGCATACAAGCTGACCTCCAGTGGTTCCTACAGCGGGGAAGAGGTCATTGAAGCCCAACTGAAGAACTCGCAGAGTCATGGAGGACGCACCTTTATGACCGTCGGGAAACCACCGCTAGAAAAGAACAAGCTCCAACTCAGGGAAATCCTCCTGGTTGATGCTGGAGGCAAGAAAGCGGCCGTAGGTGAAATTGTCGCCTATGGCTATGGGAACGGCGTACAGCCGCCGAAAGGATACGATCCTCCGGCATACGAGAAGCAGTATAAAAAGAGAAAGGCCTGGTTCGCTATCAAGAATCTATATGAAGTCGACTGCCAAGGCGGACGGGTCATCGGTTACCAAACCACCGACGGCCAGAAGGTGCCCGGCTGTTTCACAGGGCAGGTAACAATGAGATATGTCTGCCACGACTAAGAGTCCGAAACCTCCTAAACCCCAAGGCATGCAGAAGGCCCCCGGCTTGATACCGGGGGCCTTCACCGTTTTTCGGGTAACCAGGTGGTTGAAGGGCACCTTCCGAAAAACGCCAGATCAATTTTTGGTGTATTCACATACTATCACGAAACGGCGCCGAAAAAACAAAAAGAATCGTCACGGCACAGTGACGCGGAAAAGTCACTTAAATTCGTCACGTCAGAGCGGTGCGGAAAAGTCACTTAAATTCGTCAGATCAAAGTGACATGGAAAAGCAAATTAAAAGTGACGCAGAAATGCGGGTTCAATAAACGGCCGCTTAATGGTGGCCGCATCGGGCGACCCGCTGGGCCATCATGGCGCACATGGCCGGCTGGGGTTTCCCTCGACAGCGGATGATCAAGCGGGGGGAGTGCCGGATATCCTGGAACGATAATGCGTGGTCGCCGTGATCCGGCCGGTTCGGGTGCAGTCTCGTGTCATGCGCCGACGAGTTCGGTGTGGTGGGTTTCGGGCGCCCCGCTGGACGAGCATGCGGAAGTATTCGCTGCGGTTCTTCTTCGGCGCTGGTTCTGCTCCGTCCTGGCGGACTTCATCCAGACGCCGGCGGAAAAGGGCAAAAGATTAGCAGATTCCCGATGATGAGATTGACCTGCTTCCGGATGTCATTGTCTTAAAGCACAAGAAATGGCCGCGACCAGAAAAAGGGCGCGGCCTTTTCCTAATCACGGGAGTCTATAAAACGAACGTTTTACGGACAAGCGCGCTCGGCCCGCAATCCGGCCTGATACAGCGTAAAGTTTGTGTAGAAATACGTCGATAAATGTATGTATGATAAAGGTATGGAATATTCAGACAGGGCCGGCCTGCAAGTCGGCTATGCGCGAGTGAGCACGCTGGAGCAGAACGAAGACCTGCAGACCGATGCCCTGAAGAAGGCCGGCTGCGAAAGGATTTACGTCGATCATGCGTCGGGCGCCAAGGCAAGCCGCCCTCAGCTCATCAGCACCTGACCGGATGCTGGACATGCTCCGCCCGGGGGACACGGTGGTGGTATGGAAGCTCGACCGCCTCGGACGCAGCGTCCAGAACCTGGTCGACCTGATGACCGCTTCCAGAAGATGGGGGTGGAGTTCCGCAGCCTGACCGAGAACATGGACACCAGCACGTCGGGAGGGGTGCTGATCTTCAACATCTTCTCGGCCCTGGCCCAGTTCGAGCGCGACCTGATCCGGGAACGCACCATGGCCGGCCTGAAAGCGGCCAGGGCCCGAGGGAGGAAAGGCGGCCGGCCCAGCAAGCTCTCCGACAAGGACATCGCCATGATTCGCCAGCTGTACGATTCCAGCACCGTGACCGTCCAGGAGATAGCCGACAGGTTCGACGTCAGCCGAAGCACCATCTACAAGGCCCTGGAACACTCGAAGACCAGAGCCAACATCGTAGCGTACCGTTTGGGTATTATTTTCCTGCATAACGCCCTGACTACGACCGGCAAACCATACCGTTTAATTAGAGGCCGCAGGATCAATGATATGAAAGAATGATCACAACGAGAAAGTCAAGGGAAGACGCATAGATCGCGTACATCATGTAAACAGCGAATGAGGCACTAAAATTCGACTTTCTCAACCTCTCTATTTCAGAGTTTAGGGTTTCAATGAGGGAGGTCGTTTTTTCTTCCGTGGATTGTTCCTGTTCCAATTTCGTAATATCCAGAAGCTCCCGCGCACGGCGCGTAAAGCCCGTCAGTCCCTCAACGAAGACTTGAGTGAAAAGACGATGAGCGCTATTACGGCAGCAATCACAGCGACAAACAAAAGGATAACGGACGATCTGAGACAGAACTTGGCATATCCTGTAAGATCTTGCCAAGTGGACTTCGATAAGAAGGTGGTGAAGCCGGATATAGCGCAGAACCCCAGCAGGCGCGCGACAAGATCCATCAGTTTGTCGTGCTTACCTTGGAGGTCGTTGCACCTCAGCTGAGTCTGTTCAAGGGTGGTTGAAGTCGTTGCTTTTGGTCGTCGCTTGTCTGCTGACCCTGTTCAGGAGTTTGTTGAGAAGTTTGCGTTTGATCATTGTTTTTGCGAAAACGAGCCCGTCTTCGACTTGCTGACCCTAATCTTTTCGTTCTTTTCCCCGTCATGGATGCCTCCCCATCATGCTGTCATGAACAACATTATTGGCCGCCCTCTGCCCAGAAATTCATAAAATATGTACCACTCCCTATTCAATTGAGGAACCCTAATCTTTTACGCGGCTACCAGGGCCGTATTTGGCTATTAGAGACCCGGGAAGGAAAGGAAGAGGAGGTCTGATCATGACGATGACAAGCGGGTACATCAAGGAACAGGTGGAGCTTCTGCAGCAGGTCAACCAGGGCAATAGGGCTTTCACCCTGGCCAACCCGTCGTCCCTTCGGTTTACATACCCCACGCGCGAAGAGATCGACTTTGGTTCCGGCCTCAAGCCGCTGATATGCGGGGAGGAGGGCATCCTCCTCTACGACCATGAAGCTCGGCAGTACATGGGGTACTTCCCCGGCCACCTGGAGATTGGCAAGGAGACGCAGATACGTCCATGCACCAACGGCGAGGAATACGACACGACAGGGGAAGAGCATCCGGACGACGACCCCGTGCAGGAAGAGTACGGCACCTGCACCGTCGCCGGCCCAGTCGAAGAGCATTGAGAGAAGTGCCATGCCGCTCGCATTATCGGGCTGTGTATTCGGGGGAATGGGACGGCATGGCAAGGCCCAGCCTACGGCCTGGAGTCAAAGCGCTAGGGTCTGGATCGAAGAATATGGATAACCCGGCACTGGTCACCAGCGGCGACCCTGGGGTACACCTGGCCCGCCAGCAGCTGGCCGATGACGCTGCTAGCCGCCTGCTCGGCCCTGGCTCTGTCCTCCGGAGGCACTTCCTCGCCTGCCATGGCCCTTATCGTAAAGACATATGGAGAGCGTACCGTACGCCCATACCATGGGTAAAGGGACGGGCGTACGTGCGGACGGGCTGTCAGAGCCGTGAAAAAGCATATTAGGGTTTTTCAATCAAAGGATCCGAAGCTGAAGCGAATCCTTGAGGAGGCTGCTCGCCACAGCAAGGCCGCGTATGAAAAACCAAGGGAAACTAGAAAAAGAACGTAATCCTTTACTGTAGGTCGTCAGTGTAGTACCACATAGATAGAAGGTGGGAGAGAGGAGCTCCAACGCTCAAGATGACCAGAAGTGCCGATAAGCACAACCGGTAGACGCCAAACAAGGATAAGCTGGCCAACAAATAAACAATCAGAGAAAAACCGAGGTAAATATCATGCTTGCACACGAGTACGAGCCTAAGACGGAAGAGGAGTGCCGGCAGATGGAAGAGATGGCTGCCAAGACCGAATGTGGGGAGCGCCTGGACGTCGTACCAGGTTCCGTACGGCACATGGATCCAAACCGCGAGGTGGACAAGGATCAGTTCTTCCGTGACCTTCATACGGAATTCGACCAGATGCGCCTGCGCCGGGCCGAGGCCACCCAGGTGGCACGGAAGACCTGGAAGATCCGGGTGCCCAAGGATCTGGACGACAAGGCCGGCCAGCTGGCCAAGCAGGAGGGCACAAACAAATCCGCCATCATCCGCAAGGCTGTCGCCTGGTACCTCCAGAACACGGACAAGCAGCCGACAGCAGCTTGACGGCCGACGCGGGAGGATGCAAGGGTGTTCCGGGAATCCATGAAGATTGGAATTCCTGGGGTGCCCTTTTTCAAGTGTCGGGAAGAGGCTGCGCGTAGGTGATTCCGCAGGGTCTGTCCAGGATGGCCAGCCGTTCCTGGGCCATCCTCCTGGTGGACAGATTCTCCACCTCCATGCACGCGGTACAAGCCTGCCGGAGCCGGCAGGAAAGAACAGATCCGGCGTGCGCGCCGGTAGAACCGCCGCAGTCCGAAACGGGCATTCCACCGTTATCCCAGAAAGGCGATCCGAAACCAGCCCACCACATCCATAAACACCAGCAATCACAGCCCACCAAACATAACCACCCAAGCATCAGACCCACCAGCAATCACGAAACAACCATCAATCAACACACCCCAAGTGCACCAACCAACGCAGACAGCAATCACATCCAGACAAGCCACAATCAGACCAAATTCAAGAGATGAACTTCTTGCATTAAAATACGGAAAATCCGGTGTTATCGTTGAAATAACGCCAAATTCTGCGCACGATGCGCGAATCCGACAAAATTCGGCTGCAAGGACATGCGCAAAGTCAAAAATCTGCGCGGGAATCAATGCACGAAACAAGCGAGATCAACGGCCTTTATGTACCGTTGCCTGTTGATGCAGCAAGCCGTATCTACCGGCCCAAGGGCAAGGGGAAGATTCAGCGATTTTGCTCACCACAGTGCATGAACAACTACCACCGCAACGATGACAAGGACGCCCTAAACCGGTTCGCCGACAAGTCAAAGATGACCCGCCAGCACGGAAAACAGACAGCGAACGCCGAGCGGAAACCTTGATTCCCTCTCCTTTGACAGGAACCGTCACTGCGTAGGTATACTGAATTTAGTAAGAAAAAAATCCCCGCCTGCCGGAAACAGAACGGGGAACAAAACTAAGCAACAGAGAGTATACCTCCTTATGGAAGAATTCGCCAGTCAGAATCCGCGGCCCATGGGCGGGCCGCAATGGAAGCAGCTTAACAGGCAGCGCCGGGTCTACCTGATGCCCGACTTCTGCCGCATATCCCTGCCCATCCGCAACCCCGGGCCTGACGCAGCCGAATGGGTGCGCGTCAACGGCAGCCGAACCTACGTGCTCCACCCGCAGACCGTGACGACCCTGGGCAAGGGCATCACTCACATCTGGCCGTACGGGAAGAAGGCCAGGCTGCTCATGGTGTGGATAAGCACCCAAGTCGTGCGCCAGAAGAAGCACAACACCAGCCGCGTCATCATGCTCCCCTCCACACTGCGGCAGCTGATGGAGACTGGCATCCAACGGAAGCCCCGCAAAACCGATTACGAGGATTTCAAACGCCAGATCAGCGCCCTGTCCTACTTCGACATGACCATAACCGAGACGAAAACAACCACGGAGACCGTCTGGCAGGACACCAAGAAGGTCACCCTGGTCGAGGAATCTCACATAGGAGGGTCAGATACACGCCCAAGAACGGCATCACCGAAGGCTCATACATCCAGCTCACCCAGGAAACCTGGGACAGAATGGCCAAAAGCACCCCGCTCTCAGCCGACATGGTAGAGATCCTCACATCTACAGGCCGAGGCGCAGAATTCGACATCTACGCATGGCTGTCGCAGCGCATATACGCACTCAACCATTCACACACTTACCAGACTCCACTCATCACCTGGAAATCGCTCCAGAACCAAATGGGCTCGAACTATGCCGAAACACGGAACTTCGTCACCAGATTCAAGCGGTCGCTGAACCATGTGGCCGCTCTCTGGAACGCGGCCCTGACCGACGCCGACGCAGAGGGCAGACTCCACTACAGCATCAAGAAAGGCGGACTCCGCCTGTACCGACTTCATCCACCTAGCCCCCGTCAGCGTCGTCCCGAAGCCCAAGCGCCCCGATCATGCGGATACGCTGCATCAGGAGGCGACCCCCTGCCCCAGAAGAAGGACAGCAAATCAACTGCGGAAGCTGAAACCTTCCCGCCTGTCCAAAGCTATGATGCCCCGATCATGCTCCCCATCAGCACCAACGAGGACTGGAATGCCATATACCAATAGAACCCATAGAATTCGAACAGAAATAACCCCGCTCCACCACCATCGGCCCTTCCCATTCCGTCTCCCCACCCACTCGCAGCGCCAGCAGAGTCGACTCTTTGACCCAAAATACCCACAGCAACATCGTAATGATCTGTGGAAACCCAGCCGGATTCCATCCACACATCTCATCAGAGCCTTTTCATGACCGACGGCGTACCTTTAGTAGAGTTAGTCAGCGTACTTTTAGTAGAGCAACAGCGTACTTTTAGTAGAGCAACAGCGTACTTTTAGTAGAGCAACAGCGTACTTTTAGTAGAGCCATAAGACTGAAACCTCTTGTGCCAGAAGGGTTCCGGGGTTTCTCATATAGAATATAGCTCTCAAATAGTTACTAAATAGATTAAACATATAATAACCGAACTGATATTCGTCTGAAACTATAATCATAAATCCAAATGCGTTAGCGGCGAGGGACACTAACACCTCCCGTCAGCGGAGTAAGTAAGCCGATACACTAGAACTATCATCAAACAAAACACTCCAGACCGCAGAGTCAACGCAAGGCTAGCCATAGGTTCTGGAACAAATCCAGATTGGCAAGCAAAACAAAACAATTACCTAAAAACAAGAAAAGATAAAATAAAACTTTCAATAAAGAGGTATGGTATTTTAATATTAAAACTTATTATTTTTCCTAAGGGAGGTCCGTGAGAATACCGATCATCAACGCCAAAGGCGGGGTGACAAAGACCACCAGCGCCATCTACCTAGCGCTGGCGGCAGCCAGGAACGACCAGCCTGTAGAAGTCCTTGATGCCGATGTGCAGGGCCATGCCTCACTCTGGGCATACGCAGCCGAAGACGCCGGGACGCCTCTTCCTTTCCCCGTGACAATCACCAACATCGTCAATCTGGAGCGGCTCAAGCCCGACGACTCCAAATGGACGATCATCGATGCTGCACCGAGCGGGAAGATCATCGATGCTTGCATACGCATAGCCGACTACATCATCATTCCGACCTCTGACTCCCCTATGGATCTGCAACAGGTACGAGCCGTCATGGACATCATCCCTCCGGAAAAGCCCTGCGCCGTGCTGGTCACTAAGGCGCAGAGGAACACCAAGGCGTTCAGCCAAACTGTTATCATGCTCGACGATGCAGAACACCAGGGGGCTGAAGCGATGCCCCGATTCGAGACAGTAATCCCTATGCGCCAGGACATCAAGAGAGCCATGGGTAGCGTCCCGAGCAAGCTCTACGAATACGGTGACGCCTATGTAGAGCTGAAAGAGGACATTGCCAGAAGGAAGGAAAGAAGCCGATGAAGAACGACCGCGCATATTCCCAGGATCTCAGGTCACGTAAGCCAAGATCTGCTAAAGACATCTACAACCCTATCCGGCAAGTATCCGAAGGTGAACAGAATCTGACCACCCTCAGCTTCAAATTGGATGCCGATCTCAAACTGCGCATGAAGCTCGCCGCGACCAGCAAGCATATGAAAATGGCGGAAGCAGGGCAGGAAGCCATCAGGCAGTGGGTGGAAGTGAATGAAAAAAACAAAGAATAAATAAATACTTTTTTAAAAAATTATATTCTTCCATATTTTCTGTCATCTGCTCTGCACGCATCACGAGGAAAGCGACAAAAATAATAAAATGTAAAAAATAATAAAATGTAAAATATAATAAATTTACTATTTTAGTAATTTAACTTTTTCTTCGGAAATATGATCCGGAAGATAGCCTTTCCGTCCGACAAATGCAGAAAACCTCGTCTGTTGGTTATTTGCACTTGGCAGCCAAGCGTGGTACTTCGTCGTAGCTTGTTCATAATACGTAAATAGCTTGTCTTATATTCATCATGACTCAAGTGGTCAAGGAAATGGTCAGACTGCTGTGGTGATTCTCCCGCTAACCTCTTTGGTGTCATCATAGCCATAGTCCCGAAACCTTCCTCTATTCTTCGATGTCCTGATGGCTTTGGCTGGTCAAGGTTTTAGAGTGAGGGTGTATGTCTTCCTGGTCTTCCGTGGTGTTAGCGGTTCGTCGTCTCTCGTTCTGAGATATTCAAACCTTGCTGTGAGCAGTCCACGTTCTTCGAGTTCTTTGGTGCCTTTGGTTCGGGTGTCCTTGCTGATGTGAAAACGCTTCTTGAATTGGTTCTGCGTCCACCATTGCTTCCTGGGTTCGGTACCGTGCTGTTCCTCAAGCAGTATCAGCAGCATCGTCAGTCCAGCCGTGTCCATCTTCTGTATGTGTCCCTGTGCCCATAGTTCCTTCGGCACGGCAAAATATCGGTCATCGCGTTTGTTGGCTTTGGGTGGGGTATATGGGGATCCGCTCCCATCCTCTCTGAGCAGGGTAATCCTGTTGGCTCGTTGCCGTTTGATGTGTTCCTTGGTTATCAGGTCATGCCTTGCTAGTGTTCCGATGGCGCGTCTGACACTTGCAGCCCCCCTGGTGTCTGGCTGTGCCAGGCCGATCATGCGTGCCCAGTCCGCCGCTTCGAAGTTCGTCGCGTATGGTTTCGCTGCGGAGAGCCAGATGATGGCGAGATAGAGCTTAAGTGCGACGCCTGACCCTCCCCGGATGGTGGAGAATTCCGACAGCGGGGGTACGGTCGTTCCGTCGCTTGACCGGACGAAGGAGTTGCGGATAAGGGCACCTCGTCTACGCCGCTTGAGGCGCGTACCGATAAGGTAATCGATTATCTTGATAGAATCCGCATCGGTTTGTTGCCCAGCGCCTGCGACTCGCCCGGTGACGCCCTTTTTTGCGACTTCTTTTAGATGTTCATCATCGAATTTCATTATGGCATTCTACTTGATCTATCAGAGATATGTAATATATGTTTTTCTTTCATGCTGGAATTATAGTATATGTCTCTTCGATATTTTTATTTAGCTTTTCTCTTATATATGGCATATATATTACAGTATAAATAAACAGTATATTATCTGATATTCATATCTGTATAATTCGGAAATACAAATTTTAAACCGCCAAAAACCGCCATATTCCAATGTTCTTTTTTCTTTTCACTGACCTACAGTGATACACTTACAAATGCAGTCACGGTCCAGGTCCTCTGTATGATCTGCGATTAGTGATGAACGGCATGATCTCGGCCCAGGTATAGCCAAGCAGTGATTGCGCCTATTGGGCATAATTATAGTAGGTGTGATGGTGGGCCTGTTGCCCCGGTGGGAACCGGGGCAACAGGCCCATTCCGTTTCCCTGGCGCCTTCATGCATATCTCATCGCACCGGTTGGATTTCGTCAGCCCCAGACACGAAGACAGTTCAAAGATAGCTATTTTAAACCACTACGAATCGAAGGGAGCAGCAGAGGCATGAGATGCTGCAAGCTATTCTATCTCTGGTGATGCGGGCGGAAGGCAGCCTTCCTAACTGACGAACGCAGTGCACTCCGTCTGGATGCCGTTGCATGCAGCGGCCAAGCTGGGTGCTTTGCTACGTTTGCTCGTTATTCGTTGTAGGGCCCGTTATAGTCATTTGATCTAGGTAGTTGATGATGATGTCATTCAGTATGGGGCTGATGGTTTGCCGGTCTGTAACACTCACAGTCGAGGAGATGTTTGGCGATTGTGATGACTCTCTCGTCGATCTGCTCGGGTTATCTCTTGCTGGTGTCCAGGACTCCGAAGGTCTTCCTGTATTCTTCAATGTCCTGACAATTATGGGTTCATTGGACAAATCGTCCGATCAGTTTTGGTGTATTCGCATATATTGCGAAACGACAAAACTAAAACTTAGTTTGCGAAAAATATAGCTGAAACGAAATGCCACGAATTCGAGCAGCTTTTCGGAGAAAGTGGACGCTATGCTGAAGCGCCGACAATATGACCTGCTTCCGCTTTAGGAGGCTTCGAGGATGCAAAGGGCCACGTTTGAAGACACGCGGCCGGTGGGGGAACGGTCGGGTCCGCAAGCGTGGTCCATGCTCCGGCCGTGCTGACGGCCGGGGCCGGGATCACAGGTGGCGCGCCTGTCTAGGGGATCAGGCCGATGTACGTGACCTTGGCGGTGCCGTCGTCCATCTCCCTCCAGACTATGCCGTACGACTTCTTGTCGGCTCCGGGCAGATCGACCCGCACCCAGTGCGCGAGCCCCTTCTCGGTCTGCTGCTCATGGGCCCATTTGATGGGCCCTTCATCGAGAAGCTCTAGGATGCGGTCCATCTCCTGGGCGAGGTAATAGTCGTTGGCGTAGTAGTACTCGTACTGTTTCTGCGCCCTTTGGGTGGCGCGCACCCTCGTTAATGTGATCATACTGTACATTATACCATTTTGTCACATTGAAGCATTTGTAACATAAACATATTGTAACATCTGATTAAGTGTAGCCATAATGAGGATATCGTTTGTGTGTCATTGAGCAAGTTGTTACACTGGGTGATAGCACGATGCCGACATATGGCAAAGCCGTGCGGTGTGAAATGGTGGAATGGAAAGCTGAGGAGACACTGATGACTGCGACTATGCAAGAGCCGGTTCTGGTGAGTACGGATGCACGCAACCGGATCTCTCTTGGGAAGCACGGGAAGGGCCTGTACCGGGTGATGGAGACCAGCTACGGATACACCGTGGAGAGGGTGGAGGTAGTGAGCGAACGAGATAAACAGCTGGCGAACAACAAAGAGTTCTGGGGAAAAGCCACTGAGGATTGGGATGCCGAGGCCGAGCCTATGCGGCTCAAACATTAAGCAAATTGCATTACTTATTAACAGCCTGTATATCCTTCAGAACAAGCAAGGACTGAAATCATAGGACGGGGGCAGCAAAGCACAAAAGCAGGATCAAATTCCGACAATCGCCAGCAATGGATGGAATTTACCGACCCGAGCTTGATCATAAGGCCGGGGTCGCTTCGTAAACGACCATTAAACATCCGATAGGACGGCACGAAGGCACACTCGGGGCCGGCTACCGGAAGGAACGCAAGAAGCCGGTCACCGTCTACCTGCCCATCAACTTCTACAAGAAGCTCAGGCTGTACTGCTTCGATCACGAGACCTCGATGTCCACGCTTCTGGGCGACATGTGCAGGGAGCGCATGGACAAGGAGGGCCCCCAGGCCGGGCGTTGAACCCCATGTCCAGGGTTCTTCCTCATGTGTGGATGGATGGGCCTCCTTGCAGAGGATGCCACCCGTCCTTCCGGTTTTCCCCGGATCTCAAACGTCAGGCACTACATATGGTGGTAGAGCCGTGATATAGTAGAAACCAGCCAAAAAGAAGACCACTAGGCTGCAAAAATCCTCAACGGAGGGGTGGCAGAGTGGTCAAATGCAGGCGCCTGAAAAACGCCAGATCAATTTTTGGTGAATGATCCGCGGGTTCGAATCCCGTCCCCTCCGCCCTTCTTCTTAAGACCCCGGCAGGATAAACCGGGGTCTTGCATATGTGATGGGTATATCTGTGGCGGGTCCGCCTAAACGTGTGCGCTTTGGCGCATATAACCCCATGATCCCTAAAAATACGACGCCCCCACATCTTGCGACGTGGGGGCGAAGAACTTATTGCTCTTATATACTATCATGGCCTTATGCCGAATGCAACTCACTCGATTATGGATCTGGCGATATCAGAGAAGCGCTTGGAACCCTATGAGAAAGAGGCCCGGAAACACCCGGGAGTGGAAGCCGCTGACTTATACCGTTGGAATACCTTATTCTCCGGAGTGGCGGTCACGCAGATCTCCTTTGTCGAGATGAGTGTGCGCAATGCAATGGACAAGGAGCTGATGCTTTGGGCTCGTGCTAACGGATTCAAGGACTGGCTTGGGGAAACGCCGCCGCCCAAATGGTTCAGAGGTAGTAAGCCCGCTCCTCTGAAAAGGGTGCCGCCTCTTATTCGGAAACTAATGGGCGCATACCAAATACAGAAGATGTGGTCCTCATGCCGCCAGGCATACAAGATATGGAAAAGGAATCCTAATCACGAAAAGCATGGCCAATATCCGAACAGGCATGATGCATTCGCGCAATTGACGTTCGGAGGTTGGCAACGGTTACTCGGACCTACGGATTTCAAAAGCAAAGACCCAACAGTCCTCAAGAAGGCGGCGGCTGCACGACAGCTCTGGAAAGAGGCTTTGTATAAGGCCTTTCCGGGGATGACCGATAACAAGGTCAATGATCGACAACGGGTGAAACTCCTGCTTGATATCGATAGAATTCGTCGCCTGCGCAACAGGGTCTCCCATGGCGAGAACGTACTAACTATTCAAACGGACCAGTACCTGGATAAGATGCTTGCGGTCCTGTCGGACATCAACCCCCACATTAGCGATTGGGTCATGGGCCAAACCGGCCGCACTTATCGGACGGTGGCCAAACTCAAATATTACCCGGAGCTGCTGCAGTCCTACCAGCAAAACGATCCACTCCCCTCTAGTAAGGAAATCGTGGCATACAAGCTGACCTCCAGTGGTTCCTACAGCGGGGAAGAGGTCATTGAAGCCCAACTGAAGAACTCGCAGAGTCATGGAGGACGCACCTTTATGACCGTCGGGAAACCACCGCTAGAAAAGAACAAGCTCCAACTCAGGGAAATCCTCCTGGTTGATGCTGGAGGCAAGAAAGCGGCCGTAGGTGAAATTGTCGCCTATGGCTATGGGAACGGCGTACAGCCGCCGAAAGGATACGATCCTCCGGCATACGAGAAGCAGTATAAAAAGAGAAAGGCCTGGTTCGCTATCAAGAATCTATATGAAGTCGACTGCCAAGGCGGACGGGTCATCGGTTACCAAACCACCGACGGCCAGAAGGTGCCCGGCTGTTTCACAGGGCAGGTAACAATGAGATATGTCTGCCACGACTAAGAGTCCGAAACCTCCTAAACCCCAAGGCATGCAGAAGGCCCCCGGCTTGATACCGGGGGCCTTCACCGTTTTTCGGGTAACCAGGTGGTTGAAGGGCACCTTCCGAAAAACGCCAGATCAATTTTTGGTGTATTCACATACTATCACGAAACGGCGCCGAAAAAACAAAAAGAATCGTCACGGCACAGTGACGCGGAAAAGTCACTTAAATTCGTCACGTCAGAGCGGTGCGGAAAAGTCACTTAAATTCGTCAGATCAAAGTGACATGGAAAAGCAAATTAAAAGTGACGCAGAAATGCGGGTTCAATAAACGGCCGCTTAATGGTGGCCGCATCGGGCGGACCCGCTGGGCCATCATGGCGCACATGGCCGGCTGGGGTTTCCCTCGACAGCGGATGATCAAGCGGGGGGAGTGCCGGATATCCTGGAACGATAATGCGTGGTCGCCGTGATCCGGCCGGTTCGGGTGCAGTCTCGTGTCATGCGCCGACGAGTTCGGTGTGGTGGGTTTCGGCGTCCCGCTGGACGAGCATGCGGAAGTATTCGCTGCGGTTCTTCTTCGGCGCTGGTTCGCTCCGTCCTGGCGGACTTCATCCAGACGCCGGCGGAAAAGGGCAAAAGATTAGCAGATTCCCGATGATGAGATTGACCTGCTTCCGGATGTCATTGTCTTAAAGCACAAGAAATGGGCCGCGACCAGAAAAAGGGCGCGGCCTTTTCCTAATCACGGGAGTCTATAAAACGAACGTTTTACGGACAAGCGCGCTCGGCCCGCAATCCGGCCTGATACAGCGTAAAGTTTGTGTAGAAATACGTCGATAAATGTATGTATGATAAAGGTATGGAATATTCAGACAGGGCCGGCCTGCAAGTCGGCTATGCGCGAGTGAGCACGCTGGAGCAGAACGAAGACCTGCAGACCGATGCCCTGAAGAAGGCCGGCTGCGAAAGGATTTACGTCGATCATGCGTCGGGCGCCAAGGCAAGCCGCCCTCAGCTGGACCGGATGCTGGACATGCTCCGCCCGGGGGACACGGTGGTGGTATGGAAGCTCGACCGCCTCGGACGCAGCGTCCAGAACCTGGTCGACCTGATGGACCGCTTCCAGAAGATGGGGGTGGAGTTCCGCAGCCTGACCGAGAACATGGACACCAGCACGTCGGGAGGGGTGCTGATCTTCAACATCTTCTCGGCCCTGGCCCAGTTCGAGCGCGACCTGATCCGGGAACGCACCATGGCCGGCCTGAAAGCGGCCAGGGCCCGAGGGAGGAAAGGCGGCCGGCCCAGCAAGCTCTCCGACAAGGACATCGCCATGATTCGCCAGCTGTACGATTCCAGGACCGTGACCGTCCAGGAGATAGCCGACAGGTTCGACGTCAGCCGAAGCACCATCTACAAGGCCCTGGAACACTCGAAGGACCAGAGCCAACATCGTAGCGTACCGTTTGGGTATTATTTTCCTGCATAACGCCCTGACTACGACCGGCAAACCATACCGTTTAATTAGAGGCCGCAGGATCAATGATATGAAAGAATGATCACAACGAGAAAGTCAAGGGAAGACGCATAGATCGCGTACATCATGTAAACAGCGAATGAGGCACTAAAATTCGACTTTCTCAACCTCTCTATTTCAGAGTTTAGGGTTTCAATGAGGGAGGTCGTTTTTTCTTCCGTGGATTGTTCCTGTTCCAATTTCGTAATATCCAGAAGCTCCCGGTCCCTCAACGAAGACTTGAGTGAAAAGACGATGAGCGCTATTACGGCAGCAATCACAGCGACAAACAAAAGGATAACGGACGATCTGAGACAGAACTTGGCATATCCTGTAAGATCTTGCCAAGTGGACTTCGATAAGAAGGTGGTGAAGCCGGATATAGCGCAGAACCCCAGCAGGCGCGCGACAAGATCCATCAGTTTGTCGTGCTTACCTTGGAGGTCGTTGCACCTCAGCTGAGTCTGTTCAAGGGTCCATTGAAGTCGTTGCTTTTGGTCGTCGCTTGTCTGCTGACCCTGTTCAGGAGTTTGTTGAGAAGTTTGCGTTTGATCATTGTTTTTGCGAAAACGAGCCCGTCTTCGACTTGCTGACCCTAATCTTTTCGTTCTTTTCCCCGTCATGGATGCCTCCCCATCATGCTGTCATGAACAACATTATTGGCCGCCCTCTGCCCAGAAATTCATAAAATATGTACCACTCCCTATTCAATTGAGGAAGCGGCGCCAGGGCCGTATTTGGCTATTAGAGACCCGGGAAGGAAAGGAAGAGGAGGTCTGATCATGACGATGACAAGCGGGTACATCAAGGAACAGGTGGAGCTTCTGCAGCAGGTCAACCAGGGCAATAGGGCTTTCACCCTGGCCAACCCGTCGTCCCTTCGGTTTACATACCCCACGCGCGAAGAGATCGACTTTGGTTCCGGCCTCAAGCCGCTGATATGCGGGGAGGAGGGCATCCTCCTCTACGACCATGAAGCTCGGCAGTACATGGGGTACTTCCCCGGCCACCTGGAGATTGGCAAGGAGACGCAGATACGTCCATGCACCAACGGCGAGGAATACGACACGACAGGGGAAGAGCATCCGGACGACGACCCCGTGCAGGAAGAGTACGGCACCTGCACCGTCGCCGGCCCAGTCGAAGAGCATTGAGAGAAGTGCCATGCCGCTCGCATTATTCGGGGGAATGGGACGGCATGGCAAGGCCCAGCCTACGGCCTGGAGTCAAAGCGCTAGGGTCTGGATCGAAGAATATGGATAACCCGGCACTGGTCACCAGCGGCGGACCCTGGGGTACACCTGGCCCGCCAGCAGCTGGCCGATGACGCTGCTAGCCGCCTGCTCGGCCCTGGCTCTGTCCTCCGGAGGCACTTCCTCGCCTGCCATGGCCCTTATCGTAAAGACATATGGAGAGCGTACCGTACGCCCATACCATGGGTAAAGGGACGGGCGTACGTGCGGACGGGCTGTCAGAGCCGTGAAAAAGCATATTAGGGTTTTTCAATCAAAGGATCCGAAGCTGAAGCGAATCCTTGAGGAGGCTGCTCGCCACAGCAAGGCCGCGTATGAAAAACCAAGGGAAACTAGAAAAAGAACGTAATCCTTTACTGTAGGTCGTCAGTGTAGTACCACATAGATAGAAGGTGGGAGAGAGGAGCTCCAACGCTCAAGATGACCAGAAGTGCCGATAAGCACAACCGGTAGACGCCAAACAAGGACCAACAAATAAACAATCAGAGAAAAACCGAGGTAAATATCATGCTTGCACACGAGTACGAGCCTAAGACGGAAGAGGAGTGCCGGCAGATGGAAGAGATGGCTGCCAAGACCGAATGTGGGGAGCGCCTGGACGTCGTACCAGGTTCCGTACGGCACATGGATCCAAACCGCGAGGTGGACAAGGATCAGTTCTTCCGTGACCTTCATACGGAATTCGACCAGATGCGCCTGCGCCGGGCCGAGGCCACCCAGGTGGCACGGAAGACCTGGAAGATCCGGGTGCCCAAGGATCTGGACGACAAGGCCGGCCAGCTGGCCAAGCAGGAGGGCACAAACAAATCCGCCATCATCCGCAAGGCTGTCGCCTGGTACCTCCAGAACACGGACAAGCAGCCGACAGCAGCTTGACGGCCGACGCGGGAGGATGCAAGGGTGTTCCGGGAATCCATGAAGATTGGAATTCCTGGGGTGCCCTTTTTCAAGTGTCGGGAAGAGGCTGCGCGTAGGTGATTCCGCAGGGTCTGTCCAGGATGGCCAGCCGTTCCTGGGCCATCCTCCTGGTGGACAGATTCTCCACCTCCATGCACGCGGTACAAGCCTGCCGGAGCCGGCAGGAAAGAACAGATCCGGGCGTGCGCGCCGGTAGAACCGCCGCAGTCCGAAACGGGCATTCCACCGTTATCCCAGAAAGGGTCCGAAACCAGCCCACCACATCCATAAACACCAGCAATCACAGCCCACCAAACATAACCACCCAAGCATCAGACCCACCAGCAATCACGAAACAACCATCAATCAACACACCCCAAGTGCACCAACCAACGCAGACAGCAATCACATCCAGACAAGCCACAATCAGACCAAATTCAAGAGATGAACTTCTTGCATTAAAATACGGAAAATCCGGTGTTATCGTTGAAATAACGCCAAATTCTGCGCACGATGCGCGAATCCGACAAAATTCGGCTGCAAGGACATGCGCAAAGTCAAAAATCTGCGCGGGAATCAATGCACGAAACAAGCGAGATCAACGGCCTTTATGTGGACCGTTGCCTGTTGATGCAGCAAGCCGTATCTACCGGCCCAAGGGCAAGGGGAAGATTCAGCGATTTTGCTCACCACAGTGCATGAACAACTACCACCGCAACGATGACAAGGACGCCCTAAACCGGTTCGCCGACAAGTCAAAGATGACCCGCCAGCACGGAAAACAGACAGCGAACGCCGAGCGGAAACCTTGATTCCCTCTCCTTTGACAGGAACCGTCACTGCGTAGGTATACTGAATTTAGTAAGAAAAAAATCCCCGCCTGCCGGAAACAGAACGGGGAACAAAACTAAGCAACAGAGAGTATACCTCCTTATGGAAGAATTCGCCAGTCAGAATCCGCGGCCCATGGGCGGGCCGCAATGGAAGCAGCTTAACAGGCAGCGCCGGGTCTACCTGATGCCCGACTTCTGCCGCATATCCCTGCCCATCCGCAACCCCGGGCCTGACGCAGCCGAATGGGTGCGCGTCAACGGCAGCCGAACCTACGTGCTCCACCCGCAGACCGTGACGACCCTGGGCAAGGGCATCACTCACATCTGGCCGTACGGGAAGAAGGCCAGGCTGCTCATGGTGTGGATAAGCACCCAAGTCGTGCGCCAGAAGAAGCACAACACCAGCCGCGTCATCATGCTCCCCTCCACACTGCGGCAGCTGATGGAGGACCTGGGCATCCAACGGAAGCCCCGCAAAACCGATTACGAGGATTTCAAACGCCAGATCAGCGCCCTGTCCTACTTCGACATGACCATAACCGAGACGAAAACAACCACGGAGACCGTCTGGCAGGACACCAAGAAGGTCACCCTGGTCGAGGAATCTCACATAGGGTGGTCCAGATACACGCCCAAGAACGGCATCACCGAAGGCTCATACATCCAGCTCACCCAGGAAACCTGGGACAGAATGGCCAAAAGCACCCCGCTCTCAGCCGACATGGTAGAGATCCTCACATCTACAGGCCGAGGCGCAGAATTCGACATCTACGCATGGCTGTCGCAGCGCATATACGCACTCAACCATTCACACACTTACCAGACTCCACTCATCACCTGGAAATCGCTCCAGAACCAAATGGGCTCGAACTATGCCGAAACACGGAACTTCGTCACCAGATTCAAGCGGTCGCTGAACCATGTGGCCGCTCTCTGGAACGCGGCCCTGACCGACGCCGACGCAGAGGGCAGACTCCACTACAGCATCAAGAAAGGCGGACTCCGCCTGTACCGGTCCCCCGTCAGCGTCGTCCCGAAGCCCAAGCGCCCCGATCATGCGGATACGCTGCATCAGGAGGCGGACCCCCTGCCCCAGAAGAAGGACAGCAAATCAACTGCGGAAGCTGAAACCTTCCCGCCTGTCCAAAGCTATGATGCCCCGATCATGCTCCCCATCAGCACCAACGAGGACTGGGACCATATACCAATAGAACCCATAGAATTCGAACAGAAATAACCCCGCTCCACCACCATCGGCCCTTCCCATTCCGTCTCCCCACCCACTCGCAGCGCCAGCAGAGTCGACTCTTTGACCCAAAATACCCACAGCAACATCGTAATGATCTGTGGAAACCCAGCCGGATTCCATCCACACATCTCATCAGAGCCTTTTCATGACCGACGGCGTACCTTTAGTAGAGTTAGTCAGCGTACTTTTAGTAGAGCAACAGCGTACTTTTAGTAGAGCAACAGCGTACTTTTAGTAGAGCAACAGCGTACTTTTAGTAGAGCCATAAGACTGAAACCTCTTGTGCCAGAAGGGTTCCGGGGTTTCTCATATAGAATATAGCTCCATAAGACTGAAACCTCTTGTGCCAAATAGTTACTAAATAGATTAAACATATAATAACCGAACTGATATTCGTCTGAAACTATAATCATAAATCCAAATGCGTTAGCGGCGAGGGACACTAACACCTCCCGTCAGCGGAGTAAGTAAGCCGATACACTAGAACTATCATCAAACAAAACACTCCAGACCGCAGAGTCAACGCAAGGCTAGCCATAGGTTCTGGAACAAATCCAGATTGGCAAGCAAAACAAAACAATTACCTAAAAACAAGAAAAGATAAAATAAAACTTTCAATAAAGAGGTATGGTATTTTAATATTAAAACTTATTATTTTTCCTAAGGGAGGTCCGTGAGAATACCGATCATCAACGCCAAAGGCGGGGTGACAAAGACCACCAGCGCCATCTACCTAGCGCTGGCGGCAGCCAGGAACGACCAGCCTGTAGAAGTCCTTGATGCCGATGTGCAGGGCCATGCCTCACTCTGGGCATACGCAGCCGAAGACGCCGGGACGCCTCTTCCTTTCCCCGTGACAATCACCAACATCGTCAATCTGGAGCGGCTCAAGCCCGACGACTCCAAATGGACGATCATCGATGCTGCACCGAGCGGGAAGATCATCGATGCTTGCATACGCATAGCCGACTACATCATCATTCCGACCTCTGACTCCCCTATGGATCTGCAACAGGTACGAGCCGTCATGGACATCATCCCTCCGGAAAAGCCCTGCGCCGTGCTGGTCACTAAGGCGCAGAGGAACACCAAGGCGTTCAGCCAAACTGTTATCATGCTCGACGATGCAGAACACCAGGGGGCTGAAGCGATGCCCCGATTCGAGACAGTAATCCCTATGCGCCAGGACATCAAGAGAGCCATGGGTAGCGTCCCGAGCAAGCTCTACGAATACGGTGACGCCTATGTAGAGCTGAAAGAGGACATTGCCAGAAGGAAGGAAAGAAGCCGATGAAGAACGACCGCGCATATTCCCAGGATCTCAGGTCACGTAAGCCAAGATCTGCTAAAGACATCTACAACCCTATCCGGCAAGTATCCGAAGGTGAACAGAATCTGACCACCCTCAGCTTCAAATTGGATGCCGATCTCAAACTGCGCATGAAGCTCGCCGCGACCAGCAAGCATATGAAAATGGCGGAAGCAGGGCAGGAAGCCATCAGGCAGTGGGTGGAAGTGAATGAAAAAAACAAAGAATAAATAAATACTTTTTTAAAAAATTATATTCTTCCATATTTTCTGTCATCTGCTCTGCACGCATCACGAGGAAAGCGACAAAAATAATAAAATGTAAAAAATAATAAAATGTAAAATATAATAAATTTACTATTTTAGTAATTTAACTTTTTCTTCGGAAATATGATCCGGAAGATAGCCTTTCCGTCCGACAAATGCAGAAAACCTCGTCTGTTGGTTATTTGCACTTGGCAGCCAAGCGTGGTACTTCGTCGTAGCTTGTTCATAATACGTAAATAGCTTGTCTTATATTCATCATGACTCAAGTGGTGGTAAGGAAATGGTCAGACTGCTGTGGTGATTCTCCCGCTAACCTCTTTGGTGTCATCATAGCCATAGTCCCGAAACCTTCCTCTATTCTTCGATGTCCTGATGGCTTTGGCTGGTCAAGGTTTTAGAGTGAGGGTGTATGTCTTCCTGGTCTTCCGTGGTGTTAGCGGTTCGTCGTCTCTCGTTCTGAGATATTCAAACCTTGCTGTGAGCAGTCCACGTTCTTCGAGTTCTTTGGTGCCTTTGGTTCGGGTGTCCTTGCTGATGTGAAAACGCTTCTTGAATTGGTTCTGCGTCCACCATTGCTTCCTGGGTTCGGTACCGTGCTGTTCCTCAAGCAGTATCAGCAGCATCGTCAGTCCAGCCGTGTCCATCTTCTGTATGTGTCCCTGTGCCCATAGTTCCTTCGGCACGGCAAAATATCGGTCATCGCGTTTGTTGGCTTTGGGTGGGGTATATGGGGATCCGCTCCCATCCTCTCTGAGCAGGGTAATCCTGTTGGCTTTGTTGGCGTTGCCGTTTGATGTGTTCCTTGGTTATCAGGTCATGCCTTGCTAGTGTTCCGATGGCGCGTCTGACACTTGCAGCCCCCCTGGTGTCTGGCTGTGCCAGGCCGATCATGCGTGCCCAGTCCGCCGCTTCGAAGTTCGTCGCGTATGGTTTCGCTGCGGAGAGCCAGATGATGGCGAGATAGAGCTTAAGTGCGACGCCTGACCCTCCCCGGATGGTGGAGAATTCCGACAGCGGGGGTACGGTCGTTCCGTCGCTTGACCGGACGAAGGAGTTGCGGATAAGGGCACCTCGTCTACGCCGCTTGAGGCGCGTACCGATAAGGTAATCGATTATCTTGATAGAATCCGCATCGGTTTGTTGCCCAGCGCCTGCGACTCGCCCGGTGACGCCCTTTTTTGCGACTTCTTTTAGATGTTCATCATCGAATTTCATTATGGCATTCTACTTGATCTATCAGAGATATGTAATATATGTTTTTCTTTCATGCTGGAATTATAGTATATGTCTCTTCGATATTTTTATTTAGCTTTTCTCTATATATAACAGGCATATATATTACAGTATAAATAAACAGTATATTATCTGATATTCATATCTGTATAATTCGGAAATACAAATTTTAAACCGCCAAAAACCGCCATATTCCAATGTTCTTTTTTCTTTTCACTGACCTACAGTGATACACTTACAAATGCAGTCACGGTGCAGGTCCTCTGTATGATCTGCGATTAGTGATGAACGGCATGATCTCGGCCCAGGTATAGCCAAGCAGTGATTGCGCCTATTGGGCATAATTATAGTAGGTGTGATGGTGGGCCTGTTGCCCCGGTGGGAACCGGGGCAACAGGCCCATTCCGTTTCCCTGGCGCCTTCATGCATATCTCATCGCACCGGTTGGATTTCGTCAGCCCCAGACACGAAGACAGTTCAAAGATAGCTATTTTAAACCACTACGAATCGAAGGGAGCAGCAGAGGCATGAGATGCTGCAAGCTATTCTATCTCTGGTGATGCGACGCGGAAGGCAGCCTTCCTAACTGACGAACGCAGTGCACTCCGTCTGGATGCCGTTGCATGCAGCGGCCAAGCTGGGTGCTTTGCTACGTTTGCTCGTTATTCGTTGTAGGGCCCGTTATAGTCATTTGATCTAGGTAGTTGATGATGATGTCATTCAGTATGGGGCTGATGGTTTGCCGGTCTGTAACACTCACAGTCGAGGAGATGTTTGGCGATTGTGATGACTCTCTCGTCGATCTGCTCGGGTTATCTCTTGCTGGTGTCCAGGACTCCGAAGGTCTTCCTGTATTCTTCAATGTCCTGACAATTATGGGTTCATTGGACAAATCGTCCGATCAGTTTTGGTGTATTCGCATATATTGCGAAACGACAAAACTAAAACTTAGTTTGCGAAAAATATAGCTGAAACGAAATTCGCATATATTGCCACGAATTCGAGCAGCTTTTCGGAGAAAGTGGACGCTATGCTGAAGCGCCGACAATATGACCTGCTTCCGCTTTAGGAGGCTTCGAGGATGCAAAGGGCCACGTTTGAAGACACGCGGCCGGTGGGGGAACGGTCGGGTCCGCAAGCGTGGTCCATGCTCCGGCCGTGCTGACGGCCGGGGCCGGGATCACAGGTGGCGCGCCTGTCTAGGGGATCAGGCCGATGTACGTGACCTTGGCGGTGCCGTCGTCCATCTCCCTCCAGACTATGCCGTACGACTTCTTGTCGGCTCCGGGCAGATCGACCCGCACCCAGTGCGCGAGCCCCTTCTCGGTCTGCTGCTCATGGGCCCATTTGATGGGCCCTTCATCGAGAAGCTCTAGGATGCATTCATCTCCTGGGCGAGGTAATAGTCGTTGGCGTAGTAGTACTCGTACTGTTTCTGCGCCCTTTGGGTGGCGCGCACCCTCGTTAATGTGATCATACTGTACATTAT
>NZ_CP199592.1:0-7743 GCF_052606465.1 Bifidobacterium sp. ESL0825 | reverse complement strand
TCTCGGACTTAGAGCAGTACATTGCCGCCGCACCAACGCGACGAACCTTTTCGAGATGAGCATCGGGGATACCATGGGATTTCAAGACCCGGACAACGTCTTTCCTTCTACGAGGCCTACCGCGTGAAAGCAAGAGCGTCGCCTGAAAATGCAAATAACCTTGGGCGCCACCTTCAGAGCCCCGCTCAAGCTGGAAAACCCAGTCCGCATCCGGATCGATTTCCCGGAAAGCATCCTCAATCTGAGTTGCCGAAATGCCTGGCACGCCACCTTTCTCATGCGCGTTAATGGTTAGAAACCAACTTCTGACCAATTCATTAACCGTCTTCAAATTCGGTGAAAAGCGTCGCTTCCCCATTTCCCTTCTCCTAAAACTCCCCCAAAAGCATTTGCCATTTCGCTTTTTGGCAAACGATTTTGGCAAACGCCCTGAGGCCTACTGCGAGTAGGGCTGAGAGCCTGTGATTTGCCATTTTTGCCATTTCCCCAGTAACACTGTCGCTGGCGCGACGTTCGGGGCTTCGCCCCGCACTGGGGAAATGGCGCTGTCCCAGTGTCCCCGTCGGCCCTTACGGGCCTTTGCCCCATGCTGAGTCGGACCGGGCCGTTGGCCCGTCCGGCCTTTTCCGCGCCTCCCGTCGAAGGCTTGCAGACCGGCCCCGCCGCTCCGCCTGACGCTCCGCTCTGGGGCCGGCCCGCCTGCCTTTTCCGTCCAGCTCGAAGGCCTTGCGGAGCCCTGCGGCCCGGACCGTTTTTCAGCTGGAGTCAGCGGCCCGGCCGGGCCGTAGGGGCCTTTGAGCCAGCCCTTTTCAAACGCCAAGCCTTTTCCCGTTTTCTACCAGCTTTTCCCAGAAGGCGGCTGGCTCAGACCCGGCTCCGGTTCCTCCGCTTCGTCCTCCGCTGCCAGTCTGGATAGGCTCACCGGCTGGGCCTGAGCTTTCGGGGCCTGCTGGCCGATCCTTGTCTTGCTGGTCGGCGGGCCGGGATGGCGTGGTGGAGTCTGCAGAACCGGGGCGGCCGTGAGAGTCTGAAACTTCTGAACGATGTATGCCGGTTTCACTCCGGCGAAAAAATTCGTAATAATCGTCATCATTACCTTGCTGCGCGAAATGCCTTCCTGGGCGGCGACCAGCCGGACGAGCTGATGTGCTGTTTTCGGCATATAGACGCGAATTCCCGGCCATGGTTCGGTGTGCTTCTTGAGTGTCTTTTTTGACATCGGATTTTCCTTTCTTGTAGTGGCAGATGCGGTAAGCTTCTAAAAGAACTCGATGCTCGAAGCCGCCGGTGCTGGCCAGCTCCCTACGCCAACCCTCCTCAGTCCGAGGGTGATCAATCACCGCAAGGAGGAGGAGAAGGGCGGGTAGAAGCACAGCCAGCGAAGCAGCAGCTAAAAGCACCGTGATAAGCCAGCTCATCGGTCACCCTTTGGTGAAGCGATGCCGTCGGCGACAATCGAAAGCCGGACGGTTCCGGAGTCCCTGGTCGTCCAAGGGGTAATGGTGAGGCTCCCGGTCAGAGCTACCGGCTGAAGAGCGGTCAGTTTCCCTGGCTTGGTGAAGACCTTCACTGAAGCGGTCTTCAGCACCTCGCCTCCCATCCGGACAACAATGCTAGGTAGAGAGAAGACTGGTCGGCCATCCACCAGCTTTGGCTCTTCTGAACCAAAGGCTGTAGCCGGCTTAAGTGAATCTCCATCGATGTCGGCGAGGGGAATGACTTCGATAGGTGTAGATGTTGCTGATGTGTGAATCGCGATTGCCATCGTGGGCTTCCTTTCCTTGTGTTCTGCGGTCTTACGGTCTTACGGACCGTTTTCAATAGGTATCTAACAAAACGCGAGAAAGGGCTTCATTCTGCGGTTTTCAAGACCTCCATCGTCCTTAAAAGATGCATACTGTATGCTCCTGCTTTTTGAGGGGGTGGCCGGGCGCGCCAGTCCCCCTCAAACTCCCCAACGCCGCGCACCTTCGGTGCAAGCGCCCGCAAAAGCAGCGGGCTTTGCGCCTTGTTGCAAAAGGGTGGATTCACGATACCCAAAATTTTGAGCTGTCAAACGCACAGCGACGATGTGCGCTTTTACCCGGGAGGAGACAATGGGCAGTGTGAGAAATACTCCGTTGGAGTGGAAAAAAAAAGCCCCAGTCGTTAAACTGGGGCACGTCATAAAATAGCTGCAGTTGAAGCCTAGCATAAATCTGTGCAGGCGGGTAGCGTCCGATATCGCGCCCGGCGAAGACCTGAAAAGCGTCGAGAGGGAGACCGGCCAAAACCCGGCTTTAGCGGGTTAGAGCCGCGGGGAAACAACAGACCTTAAGAGCAAACGTGGCATAAGCGGGACGGCCGACACGTTAATGGATTGACACCCGGACAAAGCCTCTTAAGGGTATGCCGCCTTCGCCGAGCCAATGACTTCAGCCTTGATGAGTGACCGACCGACCGACCGGAGAGATCACAAAATCATCTTGCCCCCTCATCCTATCATCAGGACGCAAGGGGCAAGGTTCGTTCTCTCTCTCCCTCCCAGAGTTAGCCCTAGAAACTGCGCTACTAAGCCATTCTCAGAAACGCCCAGGGCAAGGATTTGCTTTCGGAAAGTCATGGATTATCTCCACGATAAGAGCTAAGAGGAAAAACACTCATAGAAGGGGGTGTAGGAGGCCCATATTCCTGGAGGGTCGTGGATCTACCACCTGAAAGTCACCCACTTATCATCCTGAGATGGCTGACTCTTGGAAGGCTCCTCAAAGCGATGCGTGGGCTTAGCCAGATGCCGCATAATAAGTTCATCCCAAAAAGCCCACGCGTCTTCCTCCGAAAGGATTGCTCTAGGAGAATCCAGCGAGGCAACAGGAAAGTAAGGTTGAAACATCTGGTTATAGAGAGCCAAGACCTTATCCGGGGCGTAGCTCGCTTCAGCAAACCACCAAAGCGGGGAAGAACCGGCCCTATTCTGCGGAAAAGGAGTTCCCGAATCAGAGGACTGGTGAAAATCAGACTTATTCATCCTCGTTGTACCTCCCTTGCAATCCGCACCATTTCATCAAGAAAATCTGCATCAAAAACGACTCGGTGAGGGTCAGCCTGAATTTCCATCGGAGAGGCCAGCTTCCCTCCGGTTCCAGATTTTGTGTCTATCCATCGATCCGTTGCTCGCTCGGTCAGCGCCCAAGTCCGAGCTGCCAGCCCGGAGCCGACTTCAGCTTCGAAGTCTGTGTAATCGAAATAAATTCTTCCATCAGGTAAGGTAATCATCTTTTTCCCTCCATATGAATGACTCGCGAGATTCTTCTTTTAAGAGCAGCACGGTCAGCCGCCGGACAGTCGCGGTATAGGTCTTCGAGGCGCCAATTCGAGCAAATATAAACCTTCGTCCAAGCCGCCCAGGAGTTTTCGTAGCGGCGATCAAGCTGGACCGGATACCGGTCTAGAAGCTGAAGAAGCTGAGAGATTGGAAAGTCACCACGAAATTCATCAAGCAAAAGCACAGGCTCAAACGAATATTTGCCGAAGGGATCTCTCGTCGAAAGCGTTGCAGCGTAAAGCTTCTCGGGGGGTACGGCCTCTCTCACAGAGCGAGTTTTCCCCACGCCAGTCGGCCCCCAGATGTAGGTGACTTCGACTTTTCGTTGCTCTGAACTCCAGCGTTTTGCCTTCTGAGCCGCCCAAATCGTCTCAACAAAAGACCGGTTTCCTGGTGTGAGAAGAAGTCGAAGCTGGTCATCTAACGCGATTTCCTTCGGGGTCATTCCCGAATCCACGGCTTCCGCCAGCAGCATTCGATCACCGATGGCACCCGAGCCGGAAGCTTTGCTTTTCCGGACAGACTCCTCATGGAAGTGCTCTGAGCTCCACCACGGGCCAGCCTGACGGGTCTCGGACTTAGAGCAGTACATTGCCGCCGCACCAACGCGACGAACCTTTTCGAGATGAGCATCGGGGATACCATGGGATTTCAAGACCCGGACAACGTCTTTCCTTCTACGAGGCCTACCGCGTGAAAGCAAGAGCGTCGCCTGAAAATGCAAATAACCTTGGGCGCCACCTTCAGAGCCCCGCTCAAGCTGGAAAACCCAGTCCGCATCCGGATCGATTTCCCGGAAAGCATCCTCAATCTGAGTTGCCGAAATGCCTGGCACGCCACCTTTCTCATGCGCGTTAATGGTTAGAAACCAACTTCTGACCAATTCATTAACCGTCTTCAAATTCGGTGAAAAGCGTCGCTTCCCCATTTCCCTTCTCCTAAAACTCCCCCAAAAGCATTTGCCATTTCGCTTTTTGGCAAACGATTTTGGCAAACGCCCTGAGGCCTACTGCGAGTAGGGCTGAGAGCCTGTGATTTGCCATTTTTGCCATTTCCCCAGTAACACTGTCGCTGGCGCGACGTTCGGGGCTTCGCCCCGCACTGGGGAAATGGCGCTGTCCCAGTGTCCCCGTCGGCCCTTACGGGCCTTTGCCCCATGCTGAGTCGGACCGGGCCGTTGGCCCGTCCGGCCTTTTCCGCGCCTCCCGTCGAAGGCTTGCAGACCGGCCCCGCCGCTCCGCCTGACGCTCCGCTCTGGGGCCGGCCCGCCTGCCTTTTCCGTCCAGCTCGAAGGCCTTGCGGAGCCCTGCGGCCCGGACCGTTTTTCAGCTGGAGTCAGCGGCCCGGCCGGGCCGTAGGGGCCTTTGAGCCAGCCCTTTTCAAACGCCAAGCCTTTTCCCGTTTTCTACCAGCTTTTCCCAGAAGGCGGCTGGCTCAGACCCGGCTCCGGTTCCTCCGCTTCGTCCTCCGCTGCCAGTCTGGATAGGCTCACCGGCTGGGCCTGAGCTTTCGGGGCCTGCTGGCCGATCCTTGTCTTGCTGGTCGGCGGGCCGGGATGGCGTGGTGGAGTCTGCAGAACCGGGGCGGCCGTGAGAGTCTGAAACTTCTGAACGATGTATGCCGGTTTCACTCCGGCGAAAAAATTCGTAATAATCGTCATCATTACCTTGCTGCGCGAAATGCCTTCCTGGGCGGCGACCAGCCGGACGAGCTGATGTGCTGTTTTCGGCATATAGACGCGAATTCCCGGCCATGGTTCGGTGTGCTTCTTGAGTGTCTTTTTTGACATCGGATTTTCCTTTCTTGTAGTGGCAGATGCGGTAAGCTTCTAAAAGAACTCGATGCTCGAAGCCGCCGGTGCTGGCCAGCTCCCTACGCCAACCCTCCTCAGTCCGAGGGTGATCAATCACCGCAAGGAGGAGGAGAAGGGCGGGTAGAGCACAGCCAGCGAAGCAGCAGCTAAAAGCACCGTGATAAGCCAGCTCATCGGTCACCCTTTGGTGAAGCGATGCCGTCGGCGACAATCGAAAGCCGGACGGTTCCGGAGTCCCTGGTCGTCCAAGGGGTAATGGTGAGGCTCCCGGTCAGAGCTACCGGCTGAAGAGCGGTCAGTTTCCCTGGCTTGGTGAAGACCTTCACTGAAGCGGTCTTCAGCACCTCGCCTCCCATCCGGACAACAATGCTAGGTAGAGAGAAGACTGGTCGGCCATCCACCAGCTTTGGCTCTTCTGAACCAAAGGCTGTAGCCGGCTTAAGTGAATCTCCATCGATGTCGGCGAGGGGAATGACTTCGATAGGTGTAGATGTTGCTGATGTGTGAATCGCGATTGCCATCGTGGGCTTCCTTTCCTTGTGTTCTGCGGTCTTACGGTCTTACGGACCGTTTTCAATAGGTATCTAACAAAACGCGAGAAAGGGCTTCATTCTGCGGTTTTCAATCCATCGTCCTTAAAAGATGCATACTGTATGCTCCTGCTTTTTGAGGGGGTGGCCGGGCGCGCCAGTCCCCCTCAAACTCCCCAACGCCGCGCACCTTCGGTGCAAGCGCCCGCAAAAGCAGCGGGCTTTGCGCCTTGTTGCAAAAGGGTGGATTCACGATACCCAAAATTTTGAGCTGTCAAACGCACAGCGACGATGTGCGCTTTTACCCGGGAGGAGACAATGGGCAGTGTGAGAAATACTCCGTTGGAGTGGAAAAAAAAAGCCCCAGTCGTTAAACTGGGGCACGTCATAAAATAGCTGCAGTTGAAGCCTAGCATAAATCTGTGCAGGCGGGTAGCGTCCGATATCGCGCCCGGCGAAGACCTGAAAAGCGTCGAGAGGGAGACCGGCCAAAACCCGGCTTTAGCGGGTTAGAGCCGCGGGGAAACAACAGACCTTAAGAGCAAACGTGGCATAAGCGGGACGGCCGACACGTTAATGGATTGACACCCGGACAAAGCCTCTTAAGGGTATGCCGCCTTCGCCGAGCCAATGACTTCAGCCTTGATGAGTGACCGACCGACCGACCGGAGAGATCACAAAATCATCTTGCCCCCTCATCCTATCATCAGGACGCAAGGGGCAAGGTTCGTTCTCTCTCTCCCTCCCAGAGTTAGCCCTAGAAACTGCGCTACTAAGCCATTCTCAGAAACGCCCAGGGCAAGGATTTGCTTTCGGAAAGTCATGGATTATCTCCACGATAAGAGCTAAGAGGAAAAACACTCATAGAAGGGGGTGTAGGAGGCCCATATTCCTGGAGGGTCGTGGATCTACCACCTGAAAGTCACCCACTTATCATCCTGAGATGGCTGACTCTTGGAAGGCTCCTCAAAGCGATGCGTGGGCTTAGCCAGATGCCGCATAATAAGTTCATCCCAAAAAGCCCACGCGTCTTCCTCCGAAAGGATTGCTCTAGGAGAATCCAGCGAGGCAACAGGAAAGTAAGGTTGAAACATCTGGTTATAGAGAGCCAAGACCTTATCCGGGGCGTAGCTCGCTTCAGCAAACCACCAAAGCGGGGAAGAACCGGCCCTATTCTGCGGAAAAGGAGTTCCCGAATCAGAGGACTGGTGAAAATCAGACTTATTCATCCTCGTTGTACCTCCCTTGCAATCCGCACCATTTCATCAAGAAAATCTGCATCAAAAACGACTCGGTGAGGGTCAGCCTGAATTTCCATCGGAGAGGCCAGCTTCCCTCCGGTTCCAGATTTTGTGTCTATCCATCGATCCGTTGCTCGCTCGGTCAGCGCCCAAGTCCGAGCTGCCAGCCCGGAGCCGACTTCAGCTTCGAAGTCTGTGTAATCGAAATAAATTCTTCCATCAGGTAAGGTAATCATCTTTTTCCCTCCATATGAATGACTCGCGAGATTCTTCTTTTAAGAGCAGCACGGTCAGCCGCCGGACAGTCGCGGTATAGGTCTTCGAGGCGCCAATTCGAGCAAATATAAACCTTCGTCCAAGCCGCCCAGGAGTTTTCGTAGCGGCGATCAAGCTGGACCGGATACCGGTCTAGAAGCTGAAGAAGCTGAGAGATTGGAAAGTCACCACGAAATTCATCAAGCAAAAGCACAGGCTCAAACGAATATTTGCCGAAGGGATCTCTCGTCGAAAGCGTTGCAGCGTAAAGCTTCTCGGGGGGTACGGCCTCTCTCACAGAGCGAGTTTTCCCCACGCCAGTCGGCCCCCAGATGTAGGTGACTTCGACTTTTCGTTGCTCTGAACTCCAGCGTTTTGCCTTCTGAGCCGCCCAAATCGTCTCAACAAAAGACCGGTTTCCTGGTGTGAGAAGAAGTCGAAGCTGGTCATCTAACGCGATTTCCTTCGGGGTCATTCCCGAATCCACGGCTTCCGCCAGCAGCATTCGATCACCGATGGCACCCGAGCCGGAAGCTTTGCTTTTCCGGACAGACTCCTCATGGAAGTGCTCTGAGCTCCACCACGGGCCAGCCTGACGGG
>NZ_CP199591.1:0-2349 GCF_052606465.1 Bifidobacterium sp. ESL0825 | reverse complement strand
CTTCGTTCAGTTACGTATTGCTAAGGTTAATTGCGTCCTGTTACGAGAACTCATCAGCACCTAGGACACGTTCAGGACCAGTGTGCCAGGACATCCACTGGCCGATCACCATTGGTGCAGGATCAGTTCATCGCAGTCGCCATCACTCGGATCCTCACGATGCTCCTGGTCGCCATCGACGGCGTGGCATGGCCATGCTGGCCATGTGGCATCCGATCGCCATTGGCTGCGGAACGAGCCTCAGGAGCGGGGGCTGTTCGAGAACTGGGTGCAGTTCAGCCAGGAATACATCGACTATCTGCGTGACTCACCTGTGCCAGTGGACCTGTCCATCGTGGCCAAACTGAACTCCCCCGTGAGCCTGGATGTATATTGGTGGCTCACACGCCGCTACAGCTACCTTCACGAACGCCAGAGCATTACATGGCAGCAGCTGTATAGCCAATTCGGATCAACGAATATCCTGCCGGCATTCAAGCAGAGCTTCCGAAAAGCAGTCTATGACGTTGAATACGTATATCCTCAGGCGCAGATCTTATGCGGGCGCAATTACGTGACAATCTATCCGTCTGAGACTTCTGTGGCCACCACCGCTCAGACGAGACTGGCAAAATCCCGTGATCGATTGGAGCAGAAAGCGGCGAAGCCCACGAAGCGTGACTTAAGCGAAGTCGACATCGGCAACGTGCTCGAGCATATCGACTATGGGGATGACTACCTCGCGGCCAGACGGCACGTCGTCCACGGGCTGAATGCCGGATACCAGGGCGAAGAGATCATCACGGCGTGGAGCACCGGCAAACGCTTCTGAAGCCACTACCGCGGCATTATCAGGCTTGGGCGCCTTACGCCGAGGCTCAGCCGGCCTGAGGGCGCTCAGAAGAACCAGACTGGCCAAGAAACACGTGCACAGCGCCAGTGCGCCTTTAGACGCTGTTGAAGCGATGAAGCAACGGAGCAAGCTATAGAAAATGTGTACACATTTTCATTTTGACGGTCTCTTTCCGAGCCTCGTCGAATCATCTCGACTGACTTCCGGTCACGTCGAGTCGCTCCGCTGGGAGGGCGAATCAGATTCGGTTGGAGTGATCGATTCGGAAGCCCGTTAGTTGCGTAGACTGTCACTATGACCGGTCATGAATCTCACGAATATTCATTCAGAGAAGCGCTGGACATCGTGTCATGCTCGGAGTCAACACTGCGGAGAAAACTGAACGAAAATGGCTCACAACTAGGAGCTACCAAACTCAAAAGAGGCTGGAAAATTCCAGTCGAGACTCTCGAGGCACTAGGCGTACTCAAACCGGTGACCGGTCAGCAAACCAATCATCAAACCGGTCATGACCGGTCATCAGAAACCAATCAGGAAATCACGCGGCTACGCATAGAGAACGCCACCCTAAGAGCAGAGAACGATGGACTCAAACAGCTTCTGTCCGAGCGGGAAAAAGTCGTCAAGCTCCTCGAGCAAAGACCCAAGCATGAACCGTTCTGGACAAAGCTTATGAGACATTCAAAAAAAGAAAATTGATCTCGACAAGTGCCGACGGAAGAAGACGGATTATCCACCGTCAGGTGCAGAGTCAAGAAGCCGAGTTTTCTAGTATAGGTATATAGGTATATAGGGGACACCCTCTCAGCCCTACAGCGAGTAAGGCTGAGAGGGTGTACAGATATTTAAAGCCCCTCAAAACATATTTAAAGCCCCTCAAAACATATTTAAAGCCCCTCGGAATATTCAAAGTACACACCCGAGATATTTAAAGTACACACTTTCCTGCTAGGATATGTATTCAAAGTACACGGCTATTTTTTTGAAAAATCCCCGCACTGTTAGAGCAGCCGGGGACGTGGCCGATCACTGAAAAGGAGTGATTAGCAATGACCGATTCTACCGACATCGAAATCCCGGATGAACCATGGATGTCGCACGCCTTCATCTCCAAGCTCATGACACAGGTGTCACTGCCCTACAGAAGACCCAAGAACGGAATCAAGGAAGTGGTGCGGCGCAACGGCACTCTCACGGCCAAATTCACAGCCACGGGCGACAGCCTGCCATACGGGAAATATCCGCGCCTGTTCGAGATGTACGCCTGCACAATGGTCAAAACCGGCGACCCCAGCTTCGACCCTGAGACGCGCACGTTGAATCTTGGGACGACGTTCCGTGAGTTCCTACGGTTGCTCAACATCGAAATCGGTGGCAGGCAGTTGAAGACCATCAAGCCGCAACTGGATAATCTGTTCAGATGCGCCTACACCATCAGCAACGATACTGATTCGACCTCGAACGGCGTGGCATTCACTGTGGCCACGAAGTGGCAGATCGATTGGCTGCGGAACGAG
>NZ_CP199590.1:0-11103 GCF_052606465.1 Bifidobacterium sp. ESL0825 | reverse complement strand
TGCCTTGATCAATCCTTCGGAGATGCTGGCATGCCCGAAAACGACAGGGGGCCGATTTCACTGCAGGAATGCTTTCCAGTGGCTCCAGGCGCTGAATAAATGTCGATGCCCGATCAGCGTTCAGCAGCCGGTTCTTGCATAACTCCTGAAACATTGCCAATAACGGAATCCTCAGGTTTGAGGCTGACCCATTTTTATCTGCCGCGATCTGCCAAGATTGTCGGTTATCCATGGGGCGCCGACCACTGGCGGTTGTTGGCAGAAAGTAGGGAGTCGGCATCCGTTCCATTGCCTGATTGCTCCATTTATCGAAGGTCAAATAACCGAGGCAAAGATGCGCTGATCAGCATATCGGCAAATGGTCCCAAGTTACTGCAATGCCACTTGGCATTCTGATCAACTTATCGGAATATGAGCAATGAACTTAAACGAGTCTAGGACGGGATGGTCATGACCATTGACCTAAGAAATCGGGTCAACTGCAGGTCCTGGACCGATGCGAATGACAGATATATCAGAGTATGCCCAGCAGCTCGTGGTTTCTGCTGTCCCTTGCGAATACCGGCAGAAGTTCCAGCGGGGCTTCTGCCGGCTAATCGTCTGACCCCCGTTGTACATCGCTCCGTCGCGAAGATCCTGCCACTGCGTAGTCGCGTCCTTGAATGACCCAGGCAGGTAGACCTGTCGGGATCTGGCTCCTCCTCTACCACGGGGGCTACCAGCAGATCAGGTCCGAGCATATACTCGTCGGCGATATCGGAGGTGCAGCATCGTCATGGGGGAATTCGTAGAACAACGCCCTGATGGGCGGTTGCCCATCGGTGTGCCTGGGCAAACAGCTCACGCAGATAAGGGCGAAGATGTTCTCGGATCTTGATGAACTTGACATAGATGTCTTCGACCAGACTTTCCATAACTCCATGGCCTGTTGCTCGCTCCGGACGGTAATCGTCGTTCGCCTTGCGCCGTAGTGATGGCGGTCTGGTGGTCCCATCGGGGTGATGCTGGCTACGGTCACCATGATTGCGCATGACGGGCGAGAAGCAGGAGAATTGCGAGTTCACCGCAACAGCAGTTCGCGGAAGACGTGGGATCGTCGATATCACCATCGTGGAAGCGGAGGTCGGTGGTGAACCAAGGAATGCCGGCCATGCCCATATGGATAGCACAAGTGATTTGTGATTCTGAACGCTTCGAAGGTGGATGCAGACATCGCCCGACCATACAAGAGCCCCATATTGCTGGGATCCGGCCCATGCGCATCTGGTGAGGTTAACGATCTGTCCCTGGCGCCCGTAGGCCAGTGATGGCCCTCGTAGACGATGCTTGTTGTATTCCCGCGGATACAGATTGGCCGTTTGCTGAGCAGGGCCGCCCAGGATAGCGGTAATTGCTGAAATCGTAAGGCCATGGCCGGTTCGGCTTCATCCAGCCAGAGGCCAAGCATCGAGCGGCATCGGCATAGTGCTCACGGCGATTTCTCCCATACGGTATGGCGGACTCTCAGGGTTGGGGCGTGTTCGTAGAACTGGCTGGGTCCCTCGAACATCATGCCGATGTCTTCGCCGTGGTCTGCCCGTACCAGCAGAACGTTGGCTTTCAACATTCGGGATAGTTCTCGAACTTCAGAAGTCAGATGGTTGAATCAAGCGCTGATGAACACGCATGAGTCGCGATGGGCGCGGGCGGTGCAATTCATGCTGGCGGTGATGGGCGGATATGCGCTGGCCAGAATTCGGTCCGGGCGAATCGGTGAAATCATTATATGCTGGGCGCGCATCAGGTCAAGTCATGACAATGGCGGTCCAGGGGATTCGCGCTTTTTGCCAAGCTGGGGATGACGGACACCTCCTGCAATGGTGATCATTGGTTCCAATAGCGATCAGCTTTGCTCTGCCAAAATCCAAGATCTTTCAGGATTCAGGCATCTGAGGAGCATGAATGGAGCGTCGCAATGTAATGGGCCATGATTGAGCGTACTGGCACCGGCTTAACCCATGAAGGCAATGAGTGCTGGCCGCCGGATCCACTGCGTCCTGTTTGGGAAAGACCAAACACTGACAGCCCGCCGGCTGATTGAGTTCCAAGGACGCCGTATTAACCTACTGGAGATCGACGAACCAGTGGGAGACCAGCGAGCACCGCGGGCGGGCAGGCCATCCAGAACCTGGTCAGATTCATGAAGTTCCTGATCACCATCATCGCCCATGGTCATAGAGACGTTCCTCCTCCTGCAGAAACCTTGACCTGGTGGTCCGCCTCCCGCAGGAGCGAAAGAATAACCAAACAAACCTTAAATATCCTTAGGACGGCGTCTCTTCGTTCATCTCGCTGAAGGTTATTTGTGTTGTCTAGCTCTGATCGGCGCGACTCTGAGACAATGGGAGAGTTGAGTCCAATGTCGTCTATCCGTTATCGGATAGTGGTGTGACGCTCAAAGCCGATTGCTTGCATTGGTTCCGGTACGGAAATGGTGATGCTTGTCCAAGTAGACAAGGCGCCCAGAGCCAGGCTTTGGCGCATATGCATCGCTTGAGGCATATTGGTGGTTGCGTAAAAGCGCCCATCTCTGCGGCTTTTTCGCCTTCTGCAATCAGTTCACGAACGGGACGAATAATGATCCCCTGTAGGGGCTGATCTTGTAGGGCTTCACCCATGCCTGTCCACTTCAGTGTCTTGTCCTGTATCGATGACGAAGCCACTGGGGAATGTCGCATCAAGATTATGGCATCCTTCTCGTAGATTTCGAAAGAAGCGATCCGGTCATTTATCGACCATCGGAATGCTCGATAATGACAATTCCCGGCGTAACCGATCATCAACATTGGGCATCATGGCGCCGTCCAGCATCGCAGCCAAATAGCCACCTGCCATTGACGGGGTAATCTGTTTATAGGTGAGAATTATAAAGGCCCATTGTGTCAGGGAAAATCCAGCCATCAGCATTGAAATGTTTCTGCGATGGTTTCCAAAGTCGTCGCCGCATACACTTGATGATAGGTACTGCAAAATTGACGCGCACATGGGCTTTATGTTGAAGAGCGAAGCCCATGGACGGATAACATGACCCTGCTTGCACCCGGAGTGCTCAGTCGATCAGGCCTTCCAGTTGGCGACGGTTGATCAGTGAGGGGATGACGCCTTCGTGGGCGACGCTGAAACCGGCGGCCAGATTGGCGATCCGAGCGGCTTTGTCCAGGGAGCATCCGCTGCACAGATAGGAGGCCAGAGCGCTGATGAAGGCATCGCTGGCGCCGGTGTCGTCGATTGCTCGGGTCTCGTGGGCTGGGAAGTCCTTGTGCCCGCTGGCAGTGACCAGGTGCAGCCGCGCTCGCCCAGGGTGATGATGACCTTGCCGACCCCGCCGTCTATGAACTGTTGTGCCTTGTCCACCACCGATCCTGGTCCGGGTATCAGGGTGTTCAACTCGTTGAGATTCGGGATCAGGATGTCGATCGAAGCCAGCAGGTCTTCAGGCAGGTGGTCGCAGGATGACGGTTTGACGATGGTGGCGGCCTGGTGGCGCTTGGCTGTCCGGCAGGCCTCGGCGACAGTGTCCATGGGGATTTCTGTCTGGATCAGGCAGTAGCCGGTGTTCCGGAAGATCTGGTCGCGCTCGGTGATGTCGTCCGGCGTCAGGGACTCGTTGGCGCCGGCGACCAGAGGAGATCATCGACTCGCCCTTGCTGTCGACGAAGATGTAGGCTTTGCCGGTGTCCGCCCCGGTGACTTGCGCACACCGGTGGCATCCACATGGGCCTGCCTCATGGTTTTGTAGATGTAGTCCGCAGCCGGATCGCTGCCGACATTGCCGATCAGGGAGACCTGATGCTGCAGCCTGGCCACGCCCACCGCCTGGTTGGTGGCCTTGCCCCCGGCGTGGAGGCGAAGTTTCTGGTCGTGGTGGTCATGCCCGCCTTGGGCAGGCTGGAGGCGGTCAGGTAGGTGTCTACGTTGATGCTGCCGACCACCACGATCTTCTTGCATTGCTGGTCCGGGGGCCGGCCGACGGTCTGCTCGCCTTCCAGCGCGAAGACATGGTCGAATGCCTCGCTTTGATGGGAGTCATGTTCGATGGCGTGGATGATCCGTCGGCACAGGTAGGCGCCGAAGTCGGCGTTGCGCATGATGTAGGACGATATCTCCGGGCTGCCCGGGTAGCGCAGGTGCACGTTGGTGTCGTTCATCAGCGAGACCAGGGAGAGATCCTGGGGCAGGCGGTAATGCATGGATTCGGCAAACTGAGGAATTCCAGGGCATGGTGGTAGTGGGATGCCACGACTCCGGTGACATGCCGGTTCTCCAATACCCGGGTCAGATCCTCGTCGATGGTTCCCAGGACCATGTCAGCGTGGTATTGGAGGTTGTGGTCGAACAAGCAGCGTCGATAGCCGTGCAGGAAGCTCTGGGTCCGTCTGCCCGGCGAGAGCAGGCAAGCGATGCTGGTGTGGCGGCGCTTGATCAGCTCTTCCGTAAGACTGTATGCAGCCTCTTCGTAGGGCATGAGCGCGGTCTTGTCGTCTCCTAGGGGTCCAATGGTGAGCTCGGGAATCCCTCCTGCCTCGATCCGGCTTTTCAAGGACAGGCTTGCGCGGTCGATCGGCTCCCAGACCAAGCCATCCACCCGATGCTCCAGGGCGGCCAGAATGTTGCGTTCCTCCTGGTCGTGATCGCCGTAGCTGTTGAAGACCAGGGTGCCGTACCCCGATTTCTGTGCCTGCTGGATGATCCCGTCCAAGGTGGAGTCCATGGAGATGGATGAGCTCAGCAGGACCCCGATTCTCCAGGTGGTGGTGTTGGGCTTGGAGGATCCGTAGGGCGTGTAGTGGTACTTCCTGACCAGTTCAAGGACCCTGTCGCGCGTGGCGGCTGTGATGCTCGCGTCCTTGTGATTCACGATCTTGGAGACCGTCGATGTGGATACGCCGGCAAGCTGAGCAATGTCCTTGATGTTCATGTGGTTCCTGTCCTCCTCATCTCTGACGCTCCGGCGAACGGCTTTGTCGACCTGTTGGATCTGGCGAATCAAGCTTACCTGAGAGATCGTCGTCAGAGGTTTCGCATTTGACACCCCATCCGGCTGTTGATAGTCTCTGTCAATGAAAGTTGTTTACTAAAGTGGTTTCTCAAAGCGGTGATGCGGATCTGGTTGTGAGCGACGGCCATCTGCAGAAATCGACATTCAAGGACCAAAGGCGGTACGGATTATGAGCGCGCGATCGTTATGGAGAGGAATCACTGCGCAGTTTCGACAAAATCCTTGGTGCTGATACCCATCGCGGTGGGCATCAACCTCATCGGCGGACTCTGAGCTCCACCCTCAAACTGCCGCTCTTCCTGGATATGATTGGCACCACGGTCATCGCCTGTCTGTCCGGCCCTGGGTGGCTGCCCTGTGCGGACTGCTGACCAACGTCTTCCTCGCCCTGGTGGCCAATCCGGTCTATCTGCCCTATGCGCTCTCCAGCGTTCTGTGCGGCCTGGTCATCGGATACATGGTCAAGGCGGGGCTGTTCAAACGGATATGGGGAGTCGTCCTGGTCTGGCTGGCCTGCGCCCTGGTCAACACGGTCACCGCCTCTTTGATCACCGTGCTCGTCTATGGGGGTGCCACCGGAGTCAACGGCACTTCGGTCCTCACGGCTGCACTGGTGGTGGCTGTGAAGAACATCGTCATCTCGGTGCTCTCCTCCTCCATGCTGGAGAATTTGATCGACAAGGGCATTACCGTTCTGATCGCTTATGTGATCGTGCGTCGAATCCCCAAGCGCTTCCTGAGCCAGTACGCCCTGGATGGCAGCGAGGACCAGGCGGATCTGGACGATTTGGATGACCTGGATGAGGACGAAGACGAGGACGAGCGCGAAGCGGCTGGAGCGTCCAGTCAAGAGAGTTCAGCACGGCCGGGAAGGTCGACGGCGCGGCAGAATCTGATTGGGGCTCATCGACAGGCGACCCAGCGGACTTGGACCGTGAACGTACCCAAAGGTCTGAACGCTGATGCCTGGTCCTGCAACGAACGGGATTCCTGATTCTCCACTGGCTCGCATGCATCCCATGGCCAAGATCGCTGGGGTGTGCTCCTTGGGCCTACGACGACCTTGGCTTGGCCGGACTTTACCCTGGGTCTGGGAATCATCGTCATCCTCTTTATCGCAGCGGCCCTGGCCCGGGTGCTCCGGCCTTCTCTGGCGTGATGCTGGGGTTCGGCATTCCCGTCACGCTCATGCTGCTGTTCATTCAGGGGTGCTATAGCCCAAGGAACACCAAGGTCATTCTTGACCTGGGATTTGCCGAGCTGGGCCTTGAAGGCAGCCTCTATGCGGCCAAAATCGTAGTAACCCTTTTGGTCTTCCTGGGGTCCTTCTACCTGACCAATAAAACTACCTACATGGGTCGCCTGGTTGCGGCTTTGACGCAGATCGGCGTTCCATCGAAGATCGGCTACCTGATCCTGGCCAGTTTGAATGTGGTCCCGCAGATGCAGCGCAGGATTGCGGTCATCGAGCAGTCTCAGCATGCACGTGGTCTGGAGACCGGCGGCGGCTTGATTTCCCGGGCGCGGGCCTTCCTGCCCCTGCTTGGGCCGGTGGTTCTTCCTCTCCTGACGGATTCGCAGGAGCGCGGGATGACCCTGGAGACCCGGGGATTCGGCATCCGAGGGGTGCGGCAGACCAGCTACCTGGAGGTGGTCTGGCGGCACAGCGACACCGTGATGACCATCCTGTTCATCGTTTTCCTGGTGCTGGCTCTGGTGCTCGGCTGCCTCGCGCGTGCCGGTCTGATCACTTTGGCAATCCAGTGGGGAGGTCGGGCATGACCGAGGTCATACGAGTGGAGGACTTCTCCTTCAGATACCGTGATGCCGATCGGACCACGTTGAAGCGGGTGAGCTTCAGCGTCGAGCAGGGCAGCTTCTTCTGCATCGTCGGAGCCAACGGATCGGGCAAGTCGACCCTGTGTAACGCCTTGGTCGGTCTGATTCCGCACTATTTCGTAGGCAAATCCAAGGGGAGCGTCCGGATCAAGGACATCGACGTAGCCGCTTCGAACATTGCCGATCTGTCCAGACATGTGGGACTGGTCTTTCAGAACCCCTTCAATCAGCTCTCCTATACGGCCGGGACCGTGGCCGAGGAACTGGCCTTTGGACTGGGCAACCATGGGGTTCCACGTGAAACCATGCATGCCAAGGTGGCCCGGGTGGCCGCCCTTATGCATATCGAGGATCTGCTCGACAAGAACCCTCTGGAGCTTTCCGGCGGACAGGTGCAGCGGGTGGCCCTGGGCTCGACCTTGATCATGGAACCGGACATCCTGGTTCTGGACGAATGCACAGCCCAGCTGGATCCGCTAGGCAGCGAGGAGATCTTCGACATTGTCAAGCGGCTCAACCATGAGGGGATCACCGTAGTCATGGTCGATCACGATATGGAGCGGGTCGCCTATGCGCCGACCAGGTCATGGTCCTGGGGGCTGGTCGGGTTCGTGCCCTGGGCACCCCGAGAAGGTCTTCACCGATCCCGAGATCGGTGAAGTGGGGATTGACATACCGGATTACGTCAAGCTCTGGCAGAGGTTTGCAGGACGCAGGATTCGAACTGTCGGATTTGCCAGTACGCGAGGACCAGGCGGTACGCATGATTCGGGAGGCGCTGCGATGAAGATCGACCTGGAGCATCTGGAGTACATCTACCCGCATGGCCATCGTGCCTGGACGGAGTGGAACTGACCTTCGAAGGTGATCGGCCCGTGGCGCTGATCGGTCAGAACGGTGCTGGCAAGACCACCCTGGCCAAGCATCTGAACGGCATCCTTAGACCGACCAGTGGTCGGATCTTGATTGACGGCGTCGATCTGGCAACGGCGGACACGGCCCAGTGGCCCGGAAGGTGGGGTACGTCTTTCAGAATCCCGACGATCAGCTCTTTGGACAGCGTGCGCAAGGAATTCGAGTTCGGTCCCCGGCAGCTTGGGTTCGATCAGGATCTGATAGAGCGACGTATGGAGCAGGTGGCTGAGTTGGTGGGCCTGGCAGACCGGCTGGACGATCATCCGTTCGATCTGAGCCCCACCGAGAAGAAGTTCTGCGCCATCGGATCCGTCCTCATGATGGATACGGGTGCCGTGGTCTTTACGAGCCCACCACATGCGGCCAGGACAAGGCCGGCAATGATCGACTGGCTGCCATCATCGCCCGTCTGCGGGACCAAGGCAAGCTCTGCATCACGATTTCCCACGACATGAAGTTCGTCACCCGCAACTTCCCCAGGGTTGTGCTCATGCAGCATGGCCGGGTCCTGCTGGATGGCAGCCGCGAGGAGGTCTTGACTCCCGGGATGGATGTGCTCAAGCAGGCCTATGTGACACCTCCGCCCATCACCCGGGTGGCGATTTTCGGCAGGTCGGCTTGGATGGCCCGGTCTTCACCGTTCCGCCTTTGTCGATGCAGCCCGGCGGGCCAAAGCGGGGGCAGGAATTTGAGTTTGACACGACAAGAGCAAAAGGAGTGAAGCAATGACCAGACCACTGATCATCGACACAGACCCTGGCATCGATGATGCTGCGGCCATTACGATGCTGGTCGACGAGCCCGGCTTCGACATCAGACTGATAGCTTCGGTGTCCGGCAATGTGGGCATCGGGCACACCACCAACAATGCCCTGAAGCTGCTGACCTTCCTGGGCAGGCGCATCCCCGTGGCCCGTGGCGCTGCGGCCCCGCTCATGCGCGACAACAGGTTCGCCACCGAAGCCCACGGCAAGTCGGGGATGGGGTCATTCGTCTTTCCTGATCCGGACGACAGCCTGCTGACCGAGAACAATGCGGTTCTGGAGGAGCGGCGGGTGCTGCTGGAGAGCGATGAGCCAGTCACCATCCTGACCCTGGGACCTCTGACCAACATCGCCCTGCTGTTGGCCACCTTCCCGGAGGTCAAGGACCACATCGACCGGATTGTCATGATGGGAGGCTCCACCGGACGCGGCAACATCGGGGTCTATGGCGAGTTCAACATCTCCGTCGATCCTGAGGCTGCCAAGATGGTCTTCCGCAGCGGGCTGCCTGTGACCATGGTCGGTCTGGACATCGGCCGCAAGGCCCATCTGGTCGCCGGCGACCTGGACGATCTGGACGCAGCGGGCGAAGTGGGCGGTATGGTCGCCTCCCTCTTCCGGTCCTACGATGGCGGACACATCGAGGAGGGGATCAAGATGTACGATCCCTCTGCCGCCATGGTCCTGCTCCAGCCCGACCTGTTCACCATGCGCGAGGCCTTTGTGGATGTCGAGATCTCCAGTCCGCTCACTCTGGGCCACGGTGGTCGATTACGACGGAATCCTGGGCGGCAAGGCCAACGCCAGCGTCTGTGTGGACGTGGATGTGGACGGATTCCGCTCCGCCTTTGTCGACAGGGTCGGCCGGGTTCGCCGCCAGTAGCTTCCGTATTGAGAAGAACCGAAAGGAAACTAAGGAAAAAATGAGTGAGTCAACTGTCTCCGAGGAGCAGAAGAACGGCATACCCGTTCCTGAGGAGGGGACTCCCGAGTTCGCGAAAATGAACAAGATGGCCCGCGTGGCCATCCCGGTGGTCCTGATCATCTTCACCCTGGGCGTGCTCCAGCAGCAGGCCTTCGGCATGATCTACGTGAACATCGGCAAGCAGCTCAACCAGGCCAATCTGGCTCCGCTGATCACCTCCCTGCCGGGCATCATCCTGGGAATCGTCTGCGTCATCTACGGCTCCCTGGGCGATTTCGTCTCCCTGAAGAAGATGATGATCCTGGGCACGATCGTCTTCGTGCTGGGGTCGATTCTGGGGTGCTTCGGCACCTTCAGCATCTGGATCGTCATCGCCGCCCGCGTGGTGCAGTCGGCCGGCTGGCAGGTTTCCGGATCCATCTTCCTGGTTCTGGTCTCCAAGTATGTGGAGAAAAGAAGCGCGTGCTCTGGTACGGCGTCTTCGTCGCGGTCTTCCGCTTCGCCGCCGCCCTGGGAGTCTTCCTGGCTGGCTACATGACCCTGCTTGACTGGCGCTGGCTCTTCGGCGTGGGCATCCTGGCCGTCTTCTTCATTCCCGTTCTGGCCAAGAACCTGCCTGACCAGCATGCCGCTGGCGTCAAGATCGACGGAATCGGCTTCACGCTGATCGGACTGTTCGCCGCTTCGGTGACCATGTTCTTCACCGACATCAACTGGGGCTGGGGCATCGCCTGCATCGTGACCCTGGTGGCATTCCTGGTCTACGTCAACAAGGCCAGCAACCCCTTCATCACTCCGAAGATGCTGACCAACCCGGCCTTCGCCATGACCATGACCGTCATCTTCGTCGGCTACTTCTTCAGCTACACCCTGAACGCGGGCGTCAACGCCATTGGTCTGAACGTGTACGGCATCGACTCCTCCAAGGTCTCCAACCTGCTGGTCTGGTCCATCATCCTGGCTGGCATCATGGGATTCGCTGCCGGGCCGATCATCCAGAAGATCGGGCGCAAGGCTTCGGTCATCCTGGCTCTGGCCTGCATGGGCGGCGGCCTGATCGCCATCGCCTTCCTGATTCCCGCCGGCAAGATCTGGGCCCTGGCTGTGGCGCCCTGCATCTACTACTTCGGCACATCCTTCTTCTACCAGCCCATCGTTGACACGGCGACCTGACCGTGGCTCCTGAGGAGTCCGGGCGTGTGCTCGGCTTCAACGACCTCCTGCAGGCCATCACCGGCTCTGTCGGCGTCGCCCTCTTCGGCCAGCTCATGGCCAACGGATCCATGGGTTCGGGCAGCCTGGCCGGCACTGCGCAGGGCCTGGCTTCGACCTACGCCAATGTCTTCATGATCGGCGGCGTGATCATCCTGCTGGGCTTGGTGCTCTTCATCTGCTCCATGAAGATGATCTACAGCCATTCCGCGTGGCTGAGGACGAGGACTGATCTTCCGAGCTGCTGATTGAGAGAACCGGGTCTGGGATTTATTCCTGGGCCCGGTTCTTCTCTATAAGGGTGTGGACAGAATTCCGTTGGGCATATGGGCATATCTTCAGCGCCGTTGGCTGGATGAACAGTCTTCGGTCTAAAAATGTCCGGATTATGGATGCCGGTTGGGCGTTTG